>NZ_LMGC01000001.1:0-1019 GCF_001427045.1 Ensifer sp. Root558
GATCCTCTATTCCTCCTGGATCCTCTATTCCTCCTGTTTCGACGCCAATGGCGGCCTGTTCGARACGCTGCTCGGCGAAGAGGAYGCGATCATCTCCGATGCGCTCAACCACGCCTCGATCATCGACGGCGTGCGGCTGTCGAAGGCCAGGCGCTTCCGCTACGCCAACAACGACATGGCGGCGCTGGAGGAGGAGYTGAAGAAGGCCGAGGGCAGCCGCTTCAAGCTGATCGCCACCGATGGCGTCTTCTCGATGGATGGCATCATCGCCAATCTTAAGGGCGTCTGCGATCTCGCCGACAAATATGGCGCCATGGTCATGGTCGACGACAGCCATGCGGTCGGTTTCGTCGGGAAGAATGGCCGTGGCTCCGCCGAACATTGTGGCGTCGAGGGCCGGATCGACATCATCACCGGCACGCTCGGCAAGGCGCTCGGCGGCGCTTCGGGCGGCTACACCTCGGCCAAGGCCGAAGTGGTCGACTGGCTCAGGCAGCGCTCGCGCCCTTATCTGTTTTCCAACACCCTGGCGCCGGTCATTGCCGCCGCCTCGCTCAAAGTCTTCGACCTCGCCGAACATTGTGGCGTCGAGGGCCGGATCGACATCATCACCGGCACGCTCGGCAAGGCGCTCGGCGGCGCTTCGGGCGGCTACACCTCGGCCAAGGCCGAAGTCGTCGACTGGCTCAGGCAGCGCTCGCGCCCTTATCTGTTTTCCAACACCCTGGCGCCGGTCATTGCCGCCGCCTCGCTSAARGTSTTCGACCTGATCGACAACGGCGATGCCTTGCGCGAGCGGCTCTATGCCAATGCGRSSCTGTTTCGCACCGAGATGTCSAAGCTCGGCTTCACGCTGGCCGGTGAGGGCCACCCGATCATCCCGGTGATGCTCGGTGATGCCGCACTCGCCCAGGAGATGGCGGCGCGCATGCTGAAGAAGGGCGTCTATGTCATCGGCTTCTCCTTCCCGGTGGTGCCGAAGGGCCAGGCGCGCATCCGCACGCAGATGTCGGCAGCGC